>NZ_JAYFNG010000010.1:0-38394 GCF_034933565.1 Raineyella sp. | reverse complement strand
GGGCACCAGGTGGTGGCTCCCCGAATGCCACCACCTGGTGCGCCGCCCGGGCCGGAGGGTCAGATGCCGAGGCCCTTGGACGCCATGACCGCCTTGAAGATCGCCATCACGAGCTGCAGGAGCAGGTCAAGGAAGTCCTTGTTGCGGAACACGTTGATCAGCGCGGTGACCAGGGCCACCGCCGCCACCGTGCCCACGGCGTACTCGGCCGTGGCCATCCCGCGCTGGTCGCGCCGGTGCCGGCCACGGGCGGCGACGAGTTCGGCGACCTGGTCGTCGGCTGCCTCGTCCGCGTCGAAGACGCCGTCGCTGAACGGGTCCTCGCCCGGCACGTCGTCGGTCATCAGGTCGTCGTCGGTGTACACACCGTCGGCCCAGGCATCGTCGGTGCACGCGTCGTCGATGGTCGGGTCGGAGACGGAGGTCGTGATGTCGGACATGGGTTCTCCCCTTTCGCAGGCCCGGTCCCCTGTGGTCCGGGCTCGGACGGAGGGTGGGACAGCGGCCCTCCGCCTCGCCGGGACCGCGAGGGGTTGTGGACGGCGGTCCCGGTCGGTCCGAAGGTTGTGGACGGTCAGCCGAGCAGCCGCGGAACCGCACCGGCGATGACCGGGACGATGCCGACGAGCATGAACGCAGGTAGGTAGCAGGTCATCAGGGGCAGGACGCTGCGGACCCCGACGGTGCGGGCCCGGGCGACGATGACGGCGTGCCACTCCTTGCGGGAACGCTCGGCATGGGTGCGCAGCAGGTCCACCAGGGTCGACCCGCTCTCGACCGACCGGGCGAGGTCGCGGGCGACGAGGGACCACACCGGGTCGTCGGCGAGCCGCAGCCAGGCATGGGCCTCGCTGTCACCGATGGCGACCTGGGCCAGCACCCCGCCGACGTCCTCGGCCAGCGGGCCGCCGTACGCCCCGGCGACGGCTGCTGCCGCCCCGCGGACCGGCAGCCCCGCCGCAAGGCAGGCGGCCATCAGGTCCAGCGCGCCGGGCAGGTCCACCGCCAGCCGTCGACGGCGGCGCCGGGTGGCCGGCGACACGATCCGCCCGCTCGCCACGTACGCCACGACGGCCGACACCCCGACCAGGATCGGCCCGAGGAACGGGCCCGGCCCCGGGCCGGAGCCCGCACCGGCCCCACTGCCGAGGCTGAGCACGACCACCCCGCACACGCCACCCGCGGTCATCGCCACCCGGGACCTGGTCTCAGCGGTCGGGGCACCGGGAACACCCCGGCTGATCCGCTGCCACCCGGCCACGGCCCGACCGGTGTCGGTCGAGGAGCGCAGGCGGCGGCGTACGGTCGATCGCCCCGGCAGCAGCAGGGCGACGGCGGCCGCCAGGGCGAAGGCAGCGATGACGGCGGCGGGGCCTGTGGGGTCCATCTCAGCCCTCCCGTCCCGGGGTGCGGGCCAGTGCGGTGGTCCACAGGGTACCGGCGCTCGCCAGGACGACCGCCCCCACCAGGCAGCCGAGGCCGATCGTGGTGTGCAGCAGGAAGTCCACCGGGCGGCCCCCGATCGAGTAGCCCAGGCCGATCCCGACCACCGGCAGGACCGCCATCAGTCGGCCGGTGGCCTGGGCGGAGGCCAGTTCGCCGCGGACCAGGCGGGACACCTCCGCCTCGCGCTCCAGGGCGTCCGCCACCTGGTCCAGGGAGGGACCCATCGGGGCGCCGCAGGCCCGCGAGACCTCCCAGGCCCTGGCCAGCTCGGCCAGCCCGTCACAGCCCGGGCGGGTGGCCTGGCGCCGCCAGGTCCGTACGACGTCGTCGCCCACGCCCAGGGCGGCCGCCGCCGGGACGAGCACCGGGCAGTCCCCGGCCACCAGGCCGACCGCCCCCTCGGGGGACCGACCGGCTCGTACCTCGGCCGCGACCAGGCTGCAGGCCCGGGCGACCTCGGTCTCCACCCGGGCCCGTACGACCGACCGTCGCCGGCCGCGGACCAGGGTCGCGGCGGTCAGCGTCGGCACCAGGCCGATGATCGCGAACGCCGCGCCCCGGGGCCCGACGCCGAGCCAGGCCGCGAGGACGACCCCGAGCCCGCCCGCCACCAGGACCAGGCGGTGTCGCCGGCGCGCCCCCGGGACGCCCGACGCCGGATCACCCGACACCGGATCCTCGCCGGTGGCGCGTTCGGTCGACCCGCCGGGCGGTGTCGCCCGCGCCGCAGTCGGCCCCAGTCGAGCGGCGGCCGGCCGGGCGGGTGCGCCGACCCAGACGGTGACCCCGAGGGCGGCCAGGGTCGCCGCCAGCGTCGCGACGGCGCTCATCGGCCCACCCGGGCGAGGAACTCCTCGGCCACCGGTCCGCGTCGCAGGGTCCCGTCGCGGGGAAAGGCGACCGCTTCCCGGACGCACATCCCTCCGGTGTCGTCGCGGCCGAACACACCGATCTGGGCCACCCGGCGATGCCCGTCGTGGTCGCGGCGCAGGTGCACCACCGCGTCGAGGGCGGACAGCGCCTGGGTCCGGGTCGCCTCCTGGCCCATCCCGCCGAGGGCGGCCAGCGCCTCCAGCCGGGCCGGGACGTCCGCGGCGGAGTTGGCGTGCACGGTGCCACAGCCGCCCTCATGGCCGGTGTTGAGCGCGGCGAGCAGGTCGCACAGCTCGGCACCGCGGACCTCCCCCACCACCACCCGGTCGGGTCGCATCCGCAACGCCTGGCGGACAAGGGTGGCCAGCCCCAGCGCCCCGCTGCCCTCGGCGTTCGCCGGCCGGCCCTCGAGGCGTACGCAGTGCGGGTGGGGCGGGTCGAGCTCCCGGGAGTCCTCCACCACGACCAGCCGCTGGTCGGGTGGGACGAGACCGAGCAGGGTGCCGAGCACCGTCGTCTTGCCGGTGCCGGTGCCGCCGCTGACCAGGAACGCGAGCCGCTGCTCGATGATCCCCTCGAGCAGCGTCAGGCCCACGGCGGGCAGCGACCCCCGATCGACCAGATCGGCCAGGGTGAACCGGTGCCGGGACGGCACCCGCAGCGAGATGCACGTACCGGGATCGGCGACCGAGCCGAGCACGGCGTGCACCCGGGTGCCGTCGGGCAGCCGGGCGTCCACCCAGGGGGCGGCGTCGTCAAGGCGGCGCCCGACCCGGGCGGCGAGGCGCAGCGCGAGTCGGCGGACCTCGTCCTCCGAGCCGAACACCAGGGAGGTCCGTTCCAGTCCGTGGCCGCGGTCGATCCAGACCTGGTCGGGGCCGTTGACCAGCACGTCGGTCACGCCGGGCAGTGCGAGCAGCGGGTCGAGGACGCCGGCCCCGTACGACTCGCGGTGCAGGCGCTCGACGGCGTCGTAGAGCAGGGCATCGGTCACCACCAGGCCCTCCGCGCGCATCGCAGCGGCCACGTCGCCCGTCGTCGGCGGGTGTCCCAGCCCGGCGAGCGCCGGGCGGAGCCGGTCGAGGTCCACCAGCCCGCTCATCGGTCGGTCCCCCGGCGCCGGATCTCGAGCGTGTCGAGCAGTCTGGTGCAGGCCGCCACCCAGTCCCGGCGTGCGACCCGCCAGGGTGGATCGCCCCGCTCGGCGGCCACCGGCAGCCGCGGGTCGTGGGGCAGCAGGCCGATCACGGGGAACCCGAGCGTCTCGGCCACCAGCTGCTGGTCGACACCACCGGTCGGCCCCGGCCCGCCGCCCCGGGCGATGATCCGCGGGTCCATCCCCTCTCCGGCGCACCGCAGGGCGACCTGGCGCGCCGAGGCGAGCTGCCGCACCCCCGCTCCCGCCACGACCAGGACGGTGCCGGCCCGGGCCAGGTGCTGCTCCCACGGAGGGGTCAGCGTCACGTCGAGCACCACCAGGTCGTACGTCGCCCGGGCGGCGGCCAGCACGCTGTCGACCGCCTCGTCGTCAGGCAGCCGGACGCCGGGCGTACGCCCCATCGTGATGACGTCGACGCCGTCGCCGTGGGGCAACCGGCCGGCCAGCGATCCGACCCCGCCCCGGGCCCGGGCCAGGTCGTCCCACCGCCAGCCCGTGGCCCGCTCGGTGCCGACCAGCAGGTCGATCCCGCCGGCCCACGGATCCAGGTCGACGAGCACGGCACGCCCGCCGTCACGCGCCGCCGCACCGGCCAGCCCGGCGGCGGTGGTCGAGGCGCCGGCGCCACCACCACCGGACACCACGGCGAGGGTACGGGCCCCCTCCGGCGGCGGCGCGCCGCCCAGGGCCCGACCCAACACGGGGGTGTCCCGGGGAACGACCACGAGGCTGGCGCCCAGCGGCGCGGACCACCGGCACAGGTCGGCAGCATCGGTCTCCGTCCCGAGCAGGTGCACCCCGTCGCGGGCCGGCAGGCCCAGCTCGGCCACCGCGGGGGCGGCGTCGACGGTGATCAGCACCGCCCCGGCGGTCGACCAGCGAGCCGGCAGGTGCATCGGCGCCAGCGTCGTGGGCGGCGGGGTGGTGAGAGCAGCGGTGACCGATTCCACCGCCCGGAGCAGGTCCGTCCGCTCCCCCACGAGCACGCTGGTGGACACCGCGGCGACACGTGACGGGGTCGGCAGGCGACGCCCCGCCGGCACGGCGACCGGCCGACCCGGTGGACCGGACTGATCGGTCCGGCCGGTGAGCGCCACGAGGTCCGAGGGGCGCCGGTCCGGGCGATCGCGGTCCGGGTGGTCGGGGCCACGCCGGCCCTTCCCGGCGGCCGAGCGGGCACGACGAGGCAGAACATCCATGTCGACAGGGTGGGCCGTACGGGGCGCGGCATCCGCCCCGTACAGTCGATCTGTGGACGACGGCGGTCGGGCACACCGCCTGTGGACAACCCGCCGGATCCGCTCATGTCACATCCGTCCCCACGATGCCCCCCGGTCACTGTCGCTGCGGCGCCGCCATGCCTCCGGTCACCGTCCCTGCAACGTCGCCATGCGCTCGTTCACCGTCCCTGTGCCCCCGCGATGCGCCGCGTTCGCCCTCCGGGGCGCCGCCGACGAACCGGTGAGGTGGATCACAACCGAAACCCTCCCCGACCACTGGCCCTACTGGTATGAATGGATCAAGGTTCACACCCTGCACAGCAGCCAGGCACCCACGCAGCGATCGACCGTCTTCGAGGGCGTGACAGCCGGCCCCCGGGCCGACGAGCACGACACGGCAAGTGCGCCTGTTCACCTGGCATGAGGTGCCCTGGGGGACCCGCCCGCGGGCGGGTCCCCCAGCACGTTGTCCCACAGCACGTTGTCCCCAGCACGTTGTCCCACAACGCGTCTCAGGGTCCGCCCCGCCCCTCCCCGTACAGTGGGCGCATGGCTTCCCCCCGCACCCATCACCCGGCTGCGGCCATGTCCTGGCTGCTGCCCGGGCCCGGTTCCCAGGTCCTCGACCTCTGCACCGGCAAGGGTGCGTTCACCGCTGATCTGGTCGCCTGCGGTCACCGAGTGTTCGCGATCACGGCGGACGCCCGGGTGGCCCAGCAGGTCGCCGGCCGAGCGAGCGGTGCGACGGTCGTCCGCGCCTCGGCCGACCGGCTGCCGTTCCGGCCGCGGTGGTTCGAAGCGGTGACGATCGCCGGCCGGCGGGCCCGTCCCACCGAGGCTTTCCCCGAGGCGGTCCGGGTGCTGCGGCCGGGGGGCCACCTGGGCGTGCTGCGGACGACCCGGGACGACACCGTGCCCTGGGTCCGCCGACTCGCCCGGCTGCTGCAGGCGTACGACCCGACGGCGATGACCACCACCGCCACCGGGCTGTCCCAGGAGGAGATCCTGGCCGACGGCTGGTTCGTCGCGTCCGAGGCGAAGTCGTTCCGGCACTGGGTGCCGGTCGACCGGGCCGGGCTGCTGGCGATGGTCGCGGCCCGCCCCCGTCTCCGGCAGCTGCCGGAGGCCGACCGTACGGCCCTGCTCGCCGACGTCGGCGCACTGTTCGACGACATCGCCCGGGGCCACGAAGTGATGCTGCCCTATCGGATCGAGTGCCGGAAGGCGTGGCCCGACCCGGAGCGGCAGGCGCTCGAGCCGTCGATCACGGTCGGCATCCACCTGCGCTGGTGACCGGGTCCCCGCGTCCCCGGGCCCCCCGTCCCGGGCCCGCATGACGGGCCCGTATGACGGGCGCGCATGACCGGGCGCGGCACGGGGGAGCGGTCAGGCCTCGGTCACCGGCTCGTCGGTGATGCCACGGCGGGGCCGGTCGTCCCCGTCGGGGCCGTCGGTGGCCGGGTCGGTGCGAGACGTCGCCCGCGGCTCCCGGTGCGGCGGCTCGGCCTGCAGCCGCCGCGCCAGCCGGCTCTCGTGGCGTACGGCCCGGCGCTCCCCGACGCCCTCGACCATCGTGTAGAGCACGGGGACGAGGATCAGGGTGAGCAGGGTCGACGACACCAGACCGCCGATCACCACGACCGCCAGCGGCTTGGAGATGAAGACGCCGCCCCCGCTGAGCCCGAGCGCCATCGGTGCCAGCGCGAGGATCGTCGCCAGCGCAGTCATCACGATCGGCCGCAGCCGGTGCCGGGCGCCCTCCCGGACCGCCTCGTCGATGGATCGGCCCCGGGTGCGGTACTGGTTGATCAGGTCGATCAGCACGATGGCGTTGGTCACCACGATGCCGACCAGCATCAGGGCGCCGATCATCGACGGGACGCCGAGCGGGGTGCCGGTCAGCACCAGCGCCGCGACCGCACCGACCGCCGCGAACGGGATGGACACCAGCAGGATGAGCGGCTGGACCAGTGACTTGAACGTCGCGACCATCACCACGTAGACGATCGCGACGGCGACCAGCAACGCCAGCCCCAGCTGACCGAAGGCCTTCTGCTGATCGGCGCTGACCCCGCCCACGGTGACCGCGACACCGGCCGGCACCTCGACCCCGCCGACCGCCGCGGTCACCGCGCGGGTGACCGCCCCGAGGTCGGACCCGGCGGGGGTGACCGAAACGGTGGCGCTGCGCCGTCCGCGGTCGCGGGCGATCGAGGTGGCGACGTCGGTCTGACGGACGTCGGCGATGTCGCCCAACCGTACGGTCATCGGGGTCGCTGCGGCCTTGGCGGCCGCCTGCGCGGCGGCCTGGGACGCCCCGCTCGCGCCGGTCCCACTCGCACCGGTCCTCCCCGCCGGGCCGCCGCTCGTGGCGCCCGCTGTCGCGGTGCTGCCGGCCGCCGTGCTTCCGCTCGTCCCGGTCTTCCCGGCCGGGCCGCCGCTCGCGGGACCGGTGGAGGCCGCCGTGGTCGGGGCGGGTGCCGCCTTGACCACCGTCGCGGGCACCTTCAGGTCGCGCAGCGCGTCGAGCCCCACCGGCGCGTCACCGAGGCTGATCATCACGTCCTTGGTGACCCCATCCGCCTCGACCCGGGCGGCCTGCTGGGGAGCCAGGGCGGCCTTCACCGTGGCGGCGACAGTGCGTTCGTCGACGCCCTTCTCGGCGGCCTTTGTCCGGTCCAGGTCGACGACGACGGTCGGACGATCCGCGGCCAGCGTGTCGGTGACCCCGGCCGACCCCTCGACGCCGGTCAGGGCCCGGTGCACCGCGGTGGTGGCGGTGCGCAGCCGATCGGTGTCGGGCGCGGCGACGGTGACGTCGATGGTGCTGGCGCCGTAGCCCGCCTGCGCGGCCACGGCGACCTCCCCGACGTCGGTGAGCGGACTCACCGCGTCACGGACCCGCTGCTGCAGGGCCACCTGGTCCGCCGACCGGTCGGTGGTGACGGAGAAGGTGGCCTTGTCGGCGCCGCCGCCGGTGAACATCGACTCGGCCCCCGCCCCGCCGATGGTGGTCTGCACCGTCTCGACACCGGGCACGCCGCGCAGGGCCGCCTCGACCGTGGCGGCCTGGCGGTCCTGGTCGTCCAGCGACAGCGCGGGACGGAACTTCTGGGTGACGGTGAGCGTGTTCTGCCCGGTGTCGCCGAGGAAGTCGGTCTGCAACCGCGGCACCATGGCGCCGGACAGGCCCAGCAGGACGACGGCGACGAGCACGGTCACCCACGGGTGGCGTACGGCCACGCCCAACGAGGGCAGGTAGAGCCGCTGCAGCGGCGTACGTCGCGGCCGGCCGACGGCATCGTCGAGCGCGGTGACGTGGCTGCGGGAGCGCTCCGGCAGGAACCAGTACGCCAGCACCGGGACGATCGTCAGCGCGACCAGCAGGGACGACAGCAGGGCCAGTGCGCTGGTGACGGCGAACGGGCGGAACAGCTCGCCGACCTGACCGCCGACCAGGGCCAGTGGCAGGAAGACCGCCACCGTCGTCAGGGTCGAGGCGGTGATCGCCGTCGCCACCTCCCGGACACCGGCGAGCACCGCCTCGGCGCGGCGTTGTCCCTCACCGAGATGACGCTGGATGTTCTCGATCACCACGATCGAGTCGTCGACCACCCGGCCGATCGCCATCGTCAGGGCGCCCAGGGTGAGCATGTTGAGCGAATAGCCGGCCGAGCCCATGCCGATCAGCGCCATCAGCACCGAGACGGGGATCGACACCGCGGTGACCAGGGTCGGCCGGATCGAGGCGAGGAAGAGCAGGATGACGACGACCGCCATCAGCAGGCCCAGCCCGCCCTCGACGAGCAGGTTGTGGATGGAGTCGGAGATGAACGGCGCCTGGTCGAAGACCACGGTGGTGTGGGCGCCGTGCCCGAGGGCGGCGTCCAGCCCGGCGAGCTTGTCGCGGATCTGGCCGGAGATGGCGACGCTGTTGCCGTCCGGGGTCTTGGTGACCGACAGTGACAGGCTCTCCCGGCCGTTGGTCCGGGCCAGCGAGGTGGCCGGGGCCTCGCGATCGGTCACCGTGGCGACCTGGTCGACCCGGACCGCCCGGCCGCTGCTGCTGGTCAGGGTGACCGCCGCGACGTCGGCCGCGGAGGCGTACCGCTCCCCCACCGTGACGGTGAGGTCCTGGTCACCGCTGCGCAGCGAACCGCCCGCCGCGGGGGTGCCGGAGGTCCCGATCGCCTGCTGCAGCTGGCTGACGGTGACGCCCTGGTCGGACAGCTTGTGGTCGTCGACCGCGACGAGCACCTGCGGGATCGGGGCGCCGGCCACGCTGACCGCCCGGACGCCGTCGATCTTCTCGAGCTCGGGCACGACGAGCGTACGGACCCGCTCGGCCAGCTGCCCGGCGGAGGTGTCGTCGGCCACCGCGAGCTGGAGCACCGGGACGTCGTCGATGCTGCCGGTGAACACCTGGCTGGTCACCCCGTCGGGCAGCAGACCCTCGATCCGGGAGATCGCCGCCTTGGCGTCCTGCTGCACCGAGGACATGTTCGCCCCGTAACGCATCTGCAGGGTCACCGTGGAGGCACCGGCGGTGGACACCGAGGAACTGGTGTCGAGGCCCTGCAGTGAGGCGACCGCCTGCTCGATCGGGATCGTCACCTGCTGCTCGACGACCGCCGGCGACGCGCCGGGGTAGGAGGTGTAGACGACGGCCACCGGCACCGAGATGCGCGGGATCAGCTCCTGGCGCAGGGTGGCGGTGCTGATCACCCCGAAGACCAGCACGAAGACCGTGACCAGGGCGACCAGAGCCCTGTTGCGCATGCTCAGGGCAGCGAGTCGACCCATGTGTTCCCTCCCGTGATCGCCGCCATTCTTCCAGAACGCGCAACGAACCCGTGGAAGCACTAGGCTCGAGGCACCACCAGCCCGTCCGCCGCAGCACGCAGGAGCTACCCGCCATGGCCGTACAGATCAGTGACCTCCTGAAGACCATCACCGACGATGTGAAGGTCATCGTCAGGGATGAGATCGATCTCGCCAAGGCGGAGATGATGCCCAAGGCGAAGAACCTGGGCATCGGCGGAGGCCTGTTCGCGGCGGCCGGCGTGATGGGTGTGTTCGCGCTGACCCACCTGATGACGGCGGCCGGGTTCGGCCTGGCGGTGGCCTACTCGGGCGGGGACTTCTCCGCCGGGCCGGCGTGGGGCTTCCTCACCATCGGTGGTGTCTTCCTGATCCTGGCCGCGGTGACCGCCCTGATCGGGCTGGGCCGGGTGAAGAAGGCGACCCGGGACGGGATGACGCCCACCGCGACGATCGACCAGGCGACGACCACCGTCGAGGGCGCCAAGGCGGCCCTCACCCGCGGCAAGCAGCAGGCCGAGGCCGACGCCGCCGCCCGCAAGCAGCACAAGGCGACCGAGCGCTGGGTCGGCGCCGACACGCTCTGACGCACCGGAGCGGCCCACCTGAAGCGCCGGCCCCTGAAGCGCCGGGTGTCACCGGCGCCCGGCGGTCAGTGCGCCGGTGACCCGGTGCCGGGGTTCAGTGCCGGGGGTTGTGGTCCCGGCCGAAGCGGGACGGCACCGCACGGACCCGGTCATGGTCCCACGGGACGGCCCACCCGGCCAGGTCGAGGATCGCATCGACCAGGTGCGCGGTCAGCCCCCAGATGAACAGGTCGTCGATCAGGAACGCCGGCCCGCTGCGCCCGCCCGGGTACCGGACGGTCGCCCGGTTCTGCGGGTCCACCAACCGCGCCACCTCGACCCGGTGCAGCGCGGCGATCTCGCCGGGGTCGTTCACCTCGACCGGGTGCGGGGTGTGCCACCAGGCCACCACGGTGCTGACGTCGAAACCGCTCACCGCGACATGGGCGGCCGGCAGGACGCCGAGCACCCGGAACGAGTCCGGCCGGACGGCCGCCTCCTCCCCCGCCTCGCGCTGCGCCGTGCCGATCGGGCCGTCGTCGCCCTCCGCCCAGGTGCCGCCGGGGAAGGCGATCTGGCCGGCGTGCTTGCGCAGGTGCGCCGCCTTCTCGACGAACAGCAGCTGCGGTGCCGGCGGCCGGGTGTCGAACAGTGCCAGCACCGCCGCCCGACGCCCACCCTGGGCCGCTCGGTCGACCAGGATCCGCTGCTGGGTCTGCGGGTCACGCAGCCTCGTCCGCAGGGTGTGCAGCAGGGACGGGACCGGCCGCTGGGCGGCGGGGCGCTCGTCGAGTTCGAGGTCGCGTTCGCCGAGGTCACGCGGGTAGCCGGTGAGCGGACGGGGACGTTCCGGACTGTCTGTCGCATCGTCGAGGAAATCCGGTCCCTCGACGTCGGGGATCTGCTCCGGCATGCCCGCCACTGTACGCAGCCGGCCCACCCCCGACCAGCCGGATCGGCCCGACCAGCCCGCCTGGCGGCCTAGTCGATCCCGAGATGGTCGTGGATCAGGCCGCGCAGCTGGTCGGCCGAGGTGAGCGCGCCGGCATGGCGGTGGACGATCCGGCCGTCCGCATCGACGAACAGCGTCTGCGGGATCCCGACCACCCCCAGCCCCGCGGACAGCGTCCGGTCCGGGTCGGCGACCTGGGCGTACGACCAGCCCCGGGCGCCGGCGAAGTCGAGTGCGGCGGCCGGGTCCGGGTCCGCCACGTCGACACCGATGAACCGTACGGCAGCACCGGACTGCTGCGACACCTCGGCCAGGAACGGCGCTTCGGCGCGGCAGGGGCCGCACCAGGTGGCCCACAGGTTGACCACCATCGGGGTGCCGCGCAGCGTGGACAGATCGACCGTCGAGGAGCCGTCCAGGCATCGGGTGGCGATGCCGGGCAGCCCGCCGGCCACCGCCGGCGCGGACCCCGGGGCCGGGCAGGCCGCGATGCCCGCCGCCCCCCGGCGCGCGACCAGGTCGGCACCGGGGCCGGGCACCGTCGGCACCGGACCCGCGGACGGGCCCGCAGAGACCGTGGCGGCCGGGGTCGTCGGGGTGTCGATCGGGGTGACGGGCCGGGTGGTGGCGCAACCGGTGACCAGCAGCAGACCGGCCCCGGCGATCGTGGCCACCGCCCTCCTCCGCGCCCGGTTCATCGGCGGGGCTCCCGGACGAGGGCCGCGGCCTTCACCGGGTCGGTCTCCCCCTCCCCGTACGCCGGGCAGAGCGCGGCCACCGGGCAGGCGCCACAGGCCGGACGCCGGGCATGACAGCGGCGCCGTCCGTGCCAGATCAGGTGGTGGCACAGCATCACCCAGTCCGACGGCGGGAACAGCGCCCCGACCTCGGCCTCGACCTTGTCCGGGTCGGTCTGAGTGGTCCAGCCGAAGCGGCGGGCGAGCCGCCCGAAGTGGGTGTCGACGGTGATCCCGGGGACGCCGAAGGCGTTGCCCAGCACCACGTTCGCCGTCTTGCGCCCCACGCCGGGCAGGGTGACCAGCTCCGGCAGCGTACGCGGCACCACGTCGTCGAAGTCCTCCAGCACCCGGCGGCCCAGCTGCAGCAGCGTCTCGGCCTTGGCCCGGTAGAAGCCGAGTGGGCGCAGCAGCTCCTCCAGCTCCGTACGATCCGCGCCGGCCAGCGCCGCCGGGTCGGGCCAGCGCCGGAAGAGGGCCGGCGTCACCGAGTTGACCCGGACGTCGGTGGTCTGCGCCGACAGGATGGTCGCCACCAGCAGCTGCCAGGGCGAGGCGAAGTCCAGCTCGGCCCGGGCGTCGGGGTAGGTCTCGGCCAGGATCCGGTCGATCCGGCGGGCCCGCCGGACCAACGCCGTCCTGGTCTCCCGCCCCTCCCGGGCATCACGCGCCGTCACCCCAGCAGGGTAACCGCCCCGCGCTCAGCCGGACGAGCAGTCCCGCCCGCGCTCAGCCGGACGAGCAGTCCCGCCCGCGCACAGCCGGACGAGCAGTCCCACGCGTGGCCGGGCGAGCGGTCCCGTCCCGAGCGGCACACACGAGCGGCCCCGCCCCGGGCGCACGGTGTGACCGTGGTGCCCAGTCAGGTGCGACACCGTCACATGGACCGGCTAGTGTAGGCCCGTAACCACGGCCAGCGCAGGAGGAAAAGTGGATCCGGACGTGCTCAAGCAGGCACCCCTCTTCCGGGGGCTGGACCGTGAGGCGACCAACGCCCTGGCCCATTCGATGTCGAGCATCCGGCTGAGCCGGGGAGCGGTCCTCTTCCACGAGGGGGACAGCGGCAACCAGCTCTACATCGTCGTCTCCGGCAAGATCAAGCTCGGCCGGACCGGCGCGACCGGCCGGGAGAACCTGATGGAGGTGCTCGGCCCGGGCCAGATGTTCGGCGAGCTCTCGGTCTTCGACCCGGGGCCGCGGTCCACCACCGCGACCGCCGTCACCGCGGCTGAGTTGCGCTGCCTCGAGCACGAGGATCTGGTCCAGTGGCTGAAGGACTACCCGCAGGTGGCCCAGGGCATCATGGCCCAGCTGGCCCGCCGGTTGCGCCACGCCAACGACTCGGTCAGCGACCTGGTCTTCTCCGACGTGCCGGGCCGGGTCGCCAAGGCCCTGGTCGATCTGTCCGGCCGGTTCGGCGAGCAGCGCCCCGAGGGCATCCTGGTGCACCACGACCTCACCCAGGAGGAGCTGGCCCAGCTGGTCGGCGCCTCCCGCGAGACGGTCAACAAGGCACTGGCCGACTTCGCCGCCCGCGGCTGGATCCGACTGGAGCCGCGTTCCGTCACCATCCTCGACATGGACCGCGTCTCCCGGCGCGCCCGCTAGTCTGACGCCATGACCAAGTGGGAGTACGTGACCGTCCCGGTCCTCACGCACGCGACCAAGCAGATCCTCGACAACTGGGGCATCGACGGGTGGGAACTGGTCCAGGTCGTCCCCGGGCCCAACCCGGAGAACCTCGTCGCCTACCTGAAGCGCCCGCTCAGGGACGCCACGTGACCGCCTCCGCCCGGCTCGCCGAGCTCGGGCTGGCGCTGCCTGCGGTGGCGACCCCGGTCGGGGCGTACGTCCCGGCGCAGCGGCAGGGCGCGCTCATCACCACCTCCGGCCAGTTGCCGCTGGTGGCCGGCGCGCTGCCGCACACCGGCAAGCTCGGCGCGGACCTGACCACCGAACAGGGCCAGGACCTGGCCCGGACCGCCGCCCTCAACGCCCTCGCCGCGGCCGCCTCGGTGGCCGGCGGCCTCGACGCCATCACCGGTGTGTCCCGGGTCTGCGTCTTCGTGGCCAGCGACCCCGGCTTCACCGCGCAGGCCGCGGTCGCCAACGGCGCCAGCGAGCTGCTCGGCGCCGTCTTCGGCGAGGCCGGCCGACACGTCCGCAGCGCCGTCGGGGTGGCCGTCCTGCCGCTCGACGCGCCGGTCGAGGTCGAGCTCACCGTCACCCTCGCCTGAGGACCGGCCCACCGGAGCACATCACCCAGCACCACCCGTGGGCCCACGGCGCCCGCCGGCCCCCACGTACGCCACGACAGACGGGCCGCGCCGGGCGCGGTCGCCCACGAGGAGTTGTCTTGACCGAACCCCTGCGCCTGCTCGTGCCCAATCCGGGCGCGATGACCCTGGCGGGCACCAACACCTGGATCCTGCCCGGAGTGAACGGCTCCGAGGCCGTGGTGATCGACCCCGGGCCGGACTCCTTCCCGCACCTCGACCGGGTCCGGGCCGCCTGCCCGGACGGCATCTCCGAGATCTGGATCACCCACGGGCACGACGACCACGTCGGCGGCGCACTGCGGCTGGCCGAGTGGGTCGGCTGCCCGATCCGGGCGTACGACCCGGCGATCTCGATGACGGACGCACTGCGCGACGGCGAACGCGGCCAGGTCGGCGGCGACGCGGTGCTCTGCGTCACGCTGCCCGGGCACACCCGCGACTCCATCGGCTTCATCGTGTTCCTGCACGACGGGCCGGTGATGTTCTGCGGCGACACCATCCTGGGCCGGGGCACGACCCAGATCAGCTGGCCGGACGGCAACCTCGCGCTCTACCTGGCCACGCTGGACAAGATGGAACGCCTCACCGAGCAGTACGGCATCCGTCGGCTGATGCCCGGGCACGGGCCGATCGTCACCGACCCGATCGCCCGGATCCGCGCCTACCGCGCACACCGGCTGCAGCGACTGGACCAGATCCGGATCGCCTACCGGGCCGGGCACACCTCGGTCCCCGCGCTGGTCGACGCGGTGTACGGCGACCTGGTGGGACCGACCCAGAAGGCGGCCGAACAGACCGTCCGGGCCCAGTTGGAGTACCTGGAGCTGATGTAATGCGGCGCCGGGCCGGGACGTCATCCGCCCCGGCCCGGCCCGCGTACTCGGATTGATCCGCTCGTGGCGAGCCTGCTCGGACCGAGCCGGATGACGCTGATCCGCTCGTGGCGATTCCGCTCGTGGCGAGCTGCCCGAACCGAGCCTGCCCCGAACCGAGCCTGCTCAGAGGGGACCTGCTCAGACCGTGGCGGCTGCGCGCCGATGCACCGGGTGGTGCGCGGTGCCGGGCACCTTCCCGTCGTGCGCCCGCAGGATGTCGGCCCACTCCGTGATCTCGGGGTTCTCGCGGAGGATCTTCCGACGCTCGCGCTCGGTCAGACCGCCCCACATCCCCCAGTTGATCCGGTTGTCCAGTGCCTCGGCCAGGCATTCCACCCGTACCGGGCACCCCATGCAGATACCCCGTGCCTTGCGCTGGGCTGCTCCTTCTGCGAAGAGCTCGTCGAAACGGCCTCCACAGTTCGCATGTACTGCCCAGTCCTCACCGACAAGTGCGGTCACGATGACCCCGCCTTTCGATCCGTCGTTGGAGCGGTGCGGCTCATTGCTCTCCCGGAGATCTCCCCCGACCCCCGGTGTCCCACCGCCGACTGATCGATCCCCGTGGCGTACGGCGCCTGTTTGCCGCCCGCCCGGTCCAGTGGACCAATCACCCAAGTGGTGTTACTCGAAACATCGTAGCCCGAAGCGGTTCACGGCAACACCGCAGCTCGCCTGGCGTACCATGACCTCTACACGAGAGGCTCGTCACGTTGAGCCCCGGGCCGACCCTCCGGCCCGAACCATTGGGTCGGCACCCCGCGTCACGTAGGCTCTAGACCGTGTCGCATGATCCTCGCCCCGGCAGCAACACCCAGGCGGTCCTGACCCTTCTGGTCGTGAGCGTCCTGATCGGCGTGCTCGCCGCCGGCTTCGTCATGCCGGGGGTCGGCGTCGCCACCTCGACCCTGAAGGCGGCTGCGGCCGGCCTGCAGGACCTGCCGTCGAACCTCGAGACCCCACCCCAGGCGGAGCGGTCGACCCTGTTGATGGCGGACGGCACCACCCTCGCCACCTTCTACGACGAGAACCGCGTCTACGTCCCGCTGAACCAGATCGCCACGGTGATGCAGCAGGCCCAGATCGACATCGAGGACAACCGCTTCTACCAGCACGGCGCGATCGATGTGAAGGGCACCATCCGCGCGTTCCTCCGCAACAGCGCCGGCGGTGCCACCCAGGGCGGCTCGTCGATCACCCAGCAGTACGTCAAGCGGGTCCAGATCGAGACCGCGCTGGCCAGTGGCAACGAGCAGGGCGTCCAGGAGGCCCAGGAGAAGTCGTACGGCCGCAAGGTCCAGGAGATGCGCTATGCGATCGCCCTGGAGAAGCGGCTGTCCAAGGACCAGATCCTCGAGCGCTACCTGAACATCGCGTACTACGGCGACGGCGCGTACGGCGTCGAGGCCGCTGCCCGACACTTCTTCAACAAGTCCGCGAAGGATCTCGACCTGGCCGAGGCGGCGATGCTCGCCGGCCTGGTGCAGAGCCCCGACGCGTACAACCCGAGGCTGCACCCGGAGGCCGCGGTCCAGCGCCGCAATGTGGTGCTGGACCGGATGGCCCAGCTCGACCCGGGCCTGCAGGACCAGGTCAATCAGGCCAAGGCGACCGAGTTCGACCCGTCGACGGTGAGCTCGACGCGCAACGGCTGCGCGTCGAGCAGCTACCCGTTCGTCTGTGAGTACGCCGTCCACCAGCTGTTGCAGTCGCCCGCGCTCGGCTCGACCGTCGAGGATCGCCAGCGGATGCTCAACCGTGGCGGGCTCACCATCCGGACCACCATCGACCCGCGGGTCCAGGAGGCCGCCCAGCAGTCGGTGTCGGCCGTGGTGGCGGACCGGGACCCGGCGCTGGGGACGATGGTGATGGTCAAGCCGGGCACCGGCGAGATCCAGGCGATGGCGCAGAGCCGCCCCTCGATGGGCAACAGCGGCGGCCAGACGTTCTACAACTACAACGCGACCTCGGCGATGGGTGGCGCCGAGGGCTACCAGGCAGGCTCGACGTTCAAGATCTTCACCCTGGCGGCCGCCCTGGAGAAGGGCATCCCCAGCAACAAGACGTACGCGGCCGATTCCCCGATGAGCTTCCAGGGCACGACGTTCACTTCCTGCAGCGGCCCGTTCGTGCTGCGTGAGCCGTGGACGGTCTCCAACTCGACCATCTCGTCGTCGTCGATGGACCTGCAGACGGCCACCGACTGGTCGGTCAACACGTTCTACGTCCAGCTGATCCGCGACGCCGGCATCTGCAACGCCACCCGGATGGCGCAGAAGGTCGGCGTCCAGGAGGCCACCGGCGGCAACATCGTGGACGACTTCAACCGCACGCCGTCCTTCGTCCTCGGCGTGGCCGAGGTGGCCCCGGTGTCGATGGCCGAGGCGATGGCGACCTTCGCCTCCGGCGGCATCCACTGCAACTCGATCATCATCGGCTCGATGACCACCGTCGACGGCAAGCCGCTGGCGACCCCGTCCGCGGACTGCCAGCGGACGGTGGACGCCGGCGTCGCCGGCCAGGTGAACAAGATCCTGCAGAGCGTGTCCGCGAACGGCACCGGCCGGCCGGCGCGGGTCAGCGGCTTCAACGACCAGGCCGGCAAGACCGGCACCACCGACAGCAACCAGAGTGTCTGGTTCGTCGGCTACACCCCGGAGCTCGCCGGTGCGTCGATGATCGCCATCGACAAGACCAACCCGTACTGGAACTCGCACTCCAAGACGCTGAAGGGCATCCGGCTCCCCGCCTCCGGCACCTACCTGACCGGCACCGGCTCGGGCGACGCCGGGCGGATCTACAAGTCCGCCATGACAGCCGGCCTGCAGGGCAAGCCGGCGACACCCTTCGGCGCGTCCAAGCCGGAGTTCCAGACCGGCCAGATGGTCGACCTGCCCGCCGGGGTCGACAAGATGAAGCCGGACGACGCCCGCAAGGCGCTGGAGGACGCCGGTTTCCAGGTCGAGCAGACCTACCTGTACGACTCCTCCCCGTACGGCACGTTCCTCGGTGTGACGCCGAAGGACCAGGCGCCGCAGTCGTCCACGGTCTACCTGAACTTCTCGGCCGGACCCGCCCCCCAGGGCAGCCAGGACCAGACCGGTCCGACCCCGAGTCCGACCCCGAGCGGGGGCAACTGACATGGGCTGGGGTCGGGCCGTGGGCCGTACGGTCCTGGGCGGGGCCGCGTTCGGGGCCGGTTGCGTGGCGTACGGCCACTTCTTCGAGCTGACGGACTTCCGACTGCGGCGGGTGGCCCGGCGGCTGCTCCCGGCGCGGACGGCACCGTTGCGGATCCTGCACCTGTCCGACATCCACCTGCTGCCGGCCCACCGCAAGAAGCTGGCCTGGATCGCCATGCTGGCGGCGCTGGAGCCGGACCTGGTGGTGAGCACCGGCGACAGCCTGTCGTCGGACTCCGCGCTGGATCACCTGGAGGCGGCGCTCGGGCGCCTGCTCGCCCGGCCGGGCGTCTTCGTGTTCGGGTCCAACGACTACTACCGCCCGACCCTGAAGAACCCCCTCGACTACCTCATCAAGGGCCCCAGCTCGTCCGACGCCCCCGACCGGCCCGGCCTGGACACCGAGGCGCTGCGCAGCCTCTTCACCGACCGCGGCTGGGCGGATCTGAACAACGCCGCCACCACCCTCGACCTGCAGGGCCATCACGTCGAGTTCCGCGGCACTGACGACCCGCACATCCGCCGGGACGACTACGCCGCGGTGGCCGGGCCCGCCGATCCGGCGGCGGACCTGCACGTCGGGGTGCTGCACGCCCCGTACGCCCGGGTGCTCGACGCGATGACCGGCGACGGGATGGACCTGCTGCTGGCCGGCCACACCCACGGCGGGCAGGTCTGCCTGCCGGGCTACGGCGCCCTGGTGACCAACTGCGACATCGACCGCAAGCGGGTGAAGGGCCTGTCCACGCACTCCACGGAGGGGCGTACGGCCGCCCTCCACGTGTCGGCCGGGCTGGGCACCTCACCGTTCGCCCCGTACCGTTTCGCCTGCCCGCCGGAAGCGACGCTGCTCACCCTGCTGCCGCGGACCGGGTGAGAACGTCCGCCGGGTGGGAACGTCCGCCGGGGTGAGCTGAGCATCCACCGACGCCCTCGATTTTTCTCTCCGCGGCAGGTGCGCTATGGTTCTCTAGTGCCCGCGAGGGCATGACGGACCGCCCGACAGGGCGGACGGGGTGTGGCGCAGCTTGGTAGCGCGCTTCGTTCGGGACGAAGAGGCCGCAGGTTCAAATCCTGTCACCCCGACCATGTGATGTCTCAGGACATCGGAATGGCTCGAACCTACGTTGCGTAGGTTCGGGCCATTCGTTGTTTCTGGGGTTGGTTGATGGGCTGGTAGAGGCGTGTGGGGTCGAGGGTCAGGTCACGCAGGATTTCTCCGGTGGCGGCGTTGATGACGGTGATGTCGAGGTCGTGGATGAGGGCCAGGACGTAGGTTCCTGTGTAGGTCTTCCCGATCCCGATGCGGTAGAGGGTGCCGTCGTGACGCAGGGTGATCGAGCCTGCTTTGGAGACTCGGTCGTGGCGGACCCGGTCGTGGGTGTCGCGGCTGCGGTCGGTGCCGGGGGCGGCTTTCGGTCGGGTGGTGTAGGCGGTCACCGGGGTCGCGTGGTGCGGCAGGGACCGGTGTGGGCGGTGGTGGTTGTATTCCTCGAGGAACGCATCGATCAGGGTCTGCAACGCGTTGATGGTGGCGGGCTGGTCGGGTTGGGCGGTCAGCCATTTCTTCATCGTCTGTTGGAAGCGTTCGACCTTGCCCTGGGTGGTCGGGCTGGCGGGTCGCCCGTTCTTCTGGACGATGCCGCGACGACGCAACTCGTTCTCGAGCATGGTCCGCCCACCGCGGCGGGCCTGGGACGCGAGCCGGACGGTATAGACCAGGCCGTTGTCGGTCAGCGTCGCGGCGGGGTATCCGTGCTGGTCACCGGCCTGACGGAACGTGTCACGCACGATCCGAGCGGTGATCGCGGTATGTGCTGTGGCGTGGAGGGCGTAGCGGGAGTGGTCGTCGAGCCAGGTGATGATCTCCACATCGCGTCCGGGGCTCCCGTCGGGGCGGGTGAGGCGGTAGTGGGTGAAATCGGACTGCCAACACTCGTTCGGTTGGTCGGCCTGGAAACGGATGTAGGAACTCTTCGGACGCTTCCTCGGCTGGGGGGTGACGGCCCCTGCACGGGTGAGGATCCGATGGATCGTCGCGCGCGACAGACGCGTGTCGTGGTGATGGGCCAGGTGCCAGGCGATCGTGTCCGCGCCGGCGTCCAGACCCGCCCCAGACAGCTCGTGACGCACCGTGACGACCAACTCGACCACCGCTGGTGGAGTGGCGTGCGGTGAGGTGCGCGGCGCACGCGAGGCGGGTTCGAAGGCATCCTCGCCGTGTTCACGGTAGGCGGCCATGAGACGGGACACCCAGCCCTGGGAGACCCCGTAGGTCCGGGCGACCTCGGACTGCGACAAGCCCGCCACAACAGCGGTGATGACCAGACGACGCATCGACATGACGCACCCTGACCGATCCACCGGGCATGGACCCGAAGCTATGCCGATGACCCGAGACAGCACCATTCCGATGTCGTGAGACACCCCATTCCGATGTCCTGAGACCACACACTGTCACCCCGACCAGATGGTCCATGTTGGAACAAACGACCTCAGGATGAGGCCTAAGGTCCGACAGGATAAATGAAGATTCACGAAGGACGTCCTCCACAGGGCGTCCTTCTTTCATGTTCTCGATCACGTTCGAGGGACGCGAACGCTCCGCCTCGGACAACTCACTAGCCGTTCGATAGAGACTGGCAACTGGCTCGCGAAGCTCATGCTCGACCCGGACACGGCCGCTATCGTCGCGATCGAGCCGCAGGCGATGGAAGAAGCCGCGGTTGAGTTGGGTCCGTACATCGGGGGCGGCTTGCCCGTAGAAGTCTTGTGGACGCTCAGCCAGTGTGATCCAGGTCTTAGTGAGTTCCAGCGCTTCGGTGAGATGGTCTTCGGTCCGGGCGATCCGGCCTTCGATACTGCGGCGCTTGAGCTGGATGTCGTTCAGGAGCCGTTGCACCTTGTCCTCAGCAGACAGGCCGTTCATGAGGGCGTGGAGCAGCCGGTCGGCCTGCTCGTCCAGGTTCGCCAACTCCCGGGTCAGGTTGGTGACCAAGTCGTGCTGGATGTGCTGTTGGGCATCCATGGCCTCGTCGAGCGCAGCACGGAGGTTGTCGCCGTAGCGAGCTGGCAGAGGAAGCGTGGTGTAGTGACGCTCGATGGCATCCTCGACGGCCTCCACCCGGAGGAAGGGCAAGTCGCAGACGTGTTGGTAGCGTCCCACGCAGAAGAAGTAGGCATACTGGCCGCCCTTGGCTTCCATGTAGATGAGCCGGTTCTCGCGTCCGGCTTCATGGCAGCGGTCGCACCACAAGATGCCCTTGAGGTAGTGGTGATGGACCTGCATATGCAGCAGCCGTCTCGCGTTGCGGTCCGCGACGTCGTGATCCGCCATGCGAAGGCGCACCCCGCGTGGGGTCACCGCAAGATCTGGGCGATGACCCGTCACGACGGGCACCATGTCTGCCAGGCGACCGTGCTGCGGCTGCTGCGCGACGAGGGCCTGCTGCTGGAGGCGAACCACCAGCGGGAACGCCGCAAGCTCGCCGAGCGCCGCAAGGCCGCGTTCGCGAAGGAACCGACCGGCCCGAACCAGGTCTGGCAGCTCGACTTCTCCGAGTACGAGACCACGGCCGGTGGGACGTGGCGGATCGCGTCGTGCCGGGACTACTGGGCGAAGTACGAGTTCGACGCTCACGTGGCGCCGACGGCGAACATGCACGACGCCGTCGCGGCCGTCGAGCTCGCCCTCGCCGAAGCGGAAGCGCTGCTCGGCCACCCGCTGATCGATGATTGCGAGGTCGACGAAGCGACCGGGGAGATCCTGCCGGTCTTGACCATCGTGACCGATAACGGCGGCCCGTTCCGCTCGTTCACGTTCGAAGCATTCATCACGCCCCACCCCGAGCTGCGCCACGTGCGCACCCGAGTCCGCACGCCCGGGCAGAACGGGTCACGCGAACGAGGGTTCGGGACGATGAAGTACGAATGGCTGTTCCGAGAAGAGATCGACAACGGCCTCCAGCTCGTCGAACAGGTCAACGCTTACCGGCACGACTACAACCACGTCCGCCCGCACGAGGCGATCGCCTGGAATCGGCCCTCCGACGTCTACGCCGGCATCGCCGACCCCACCATCCCCAACTTCGACATCAAGGAAACCCTGCCAACTACTTGACGCGGGACAGGGCGACGAAGTCCTCGCCACCGCCATCCTCGACTGCCTGCTACACCAGATGCCGACGCGCGATCTTCCGCTGGGTCACCCGCTACAACACCCGCCGCCACTCCTGGTGCGGTCACCTGTCCCCGACCGCCGACGAGGCACACCAAGCCGCTACCCTGGCAACCGCCGCGTAATCGACCAACACCGTGTCCAAGATTCGGGCGAAGGCCCAATACACCTAGGTGTTTGGACACCACGGGACTGGCAACTTCTGATCGATCGCCACCCACACAGCTGCACAAAAAGCTATCTTTTGGCTACATTTGAGCCCAGGCACTTGTAGTTGCCGCAGGATCCTGTACGTTTGCATTAGCCCACCCGGCAGCCACCCGAACCGGACGAGCACAAGTTTTTGGGATCTGCACCATTGGGGGAAGAATGATCGTTTGATCAATTGAGGGACTTGAGGAGAACCCCCTTTTCGTACGGTTAGGGAAGGCATTTCCTCGCCACGATTTGTACGTCAAGCTCGAAGGATTGAACACTGCCGGTTCAATCAAGTTGAAGACCGCCATCGCGCTGGTTGACAGCCTGGAGGCGGCCGGCAGATTGGCCGACGGAGGGTGGTTGGTGGAATCTTCGTCAGGGAGTCTGGGGGTCGCCCTGGCAGGGGTCTGCGCCCGACGGGGCTACAGGCTGAGCATCGTGACTGATCCCAACGCCAACCCGAAGTCCGTCTCCCATATGCGTGCGTTGGGTGCGGATGTGGAGGTGGTAACCGAGCGCGACCAGGCCGGCGGCTTCCTCGGCACCAGGCTGGCGCGCATCCGAGAGCTCCAGGAGAGTGCTTCCGGTCCGCAGTGGACCAACCAGTACGCAAGCCCTGCGAACCCGCGGGTTCACAGCCGGAAGACCTACGAGTCGATCGTCTCCGAGCTGGGGGATCCGGACTATATCTTTGTCGGCGCCGGCACGACGGGCACATTGATGGGGGTCTCCCGGGCGGTCGCTGAGCGAGGGGCTGATACGCAGGTGTACGCCATCGACAGCATGGGTTCGGTGACCTTCGGCGGGGCCCCCTCGACGCGACGCATCCCGGGTCTGGGCGCAAGCGTCGCGCCGTCGCTGTTTGATGGCACACTCGTGCCCGAGCAGCATTGTGTCGATGAGATAGACACCGTGCGTGAATGTCGGCGCATGGCAGGCCTTGAAGGATTTCTTCCCGGTGGATCGACCGGCACTGTCCTGGCGGGCTTCCGGGCGCTTGAAGAAAGCGTTCCCGATGGAAGCCTTGTCGTTGTCATCGCCCCCGACATGGGGGAACGCTACCTCGACAACATCTACGATGACGTATGGGTGGTCGACAATTACGGTCCGGAGGCGTTTGACTTCTCCATCCGGCCAACAAGCTATGCGATGAAAACTACAGGTGGGGGGATTGGATCTCTGTGAGTGACAGCATGATCATCATCGGAGCCAAAGCGGTCGACGAGTTTCTCGACGGCAGAGAGAAAGAAATTATTAACCTGGTCGAGCGCGTCTATTTGATGCATCGCAACGGCCAAACAGAGAACCCCGACAGTTACTTCCTCCGGTTCCCGGAGTCGCCACGGGATCGCATCATCGCCCTGCCCGCACACATGGCTGACAGAGATCTCCGTTCCGTGGGTATCAAGTGGATCTCCAGTTTCCCTGGCAACGTCGATCATGGGTTGCAGCGCGCGGCCGCCATTGTCGTGCTGAATGACCCAGACACCGGCTACGCGCGTGCAGTGGTGGAAGGCAGCCGCATCAGCGCGGCACGAACCGCAGCCTCTGCCGCCCTGGCACTGCGGGTCCTGCACGGTGCACCGGCCAGCATCGGCGTGCTGGGAAGTGGTCCGATAGCCCAGACGACCTTGCGCTACATTAGCGCGCTCTTTCCCGAGAAGGTTCCGGTACGTGTCCACGACCTGAACCGGACCTCAGTGGTCCGCATGCTGCAGAATCGCGGCGACGAGTGTTCCGAGGCCACCTTGGGTGAGGCTCTGGCGTGTGACGTGGTCCTGTTCGCGACGAGCGCCGGGGTTCCGTACGTCCCCGCGTCGACACGCTTCCGGTCGGGTCAGTTCGTCTTGAACATTTCTCTGCGAGACCTTGCACCGGAGACGATTCGTGAGGCCAACAACATCTTCGACGACGTCGAGCACTGCATGAAGGCCAACACGACGCCGCACCTGCTGGAACAGCTTGACGGAAACCGCGAGTTCGTGACAGGAACCCTGGCGGAGGTCTGTGTCGGCGCCGCGCAACTCGACCCCACCCGGCCGACGGTCTTCTCCCCGTTCGGCTTGGGGGTGCTTGATCTTGCCGTCGCCCAGGCCCTCCATGACCAGGTCGTTGCCGCAGGCTCGGGCGTTCGCGTGGACGGCTTCCACGGCGACATGGGGAGGTGACGTGTCTTGACGGATCTCACATCGACCTTCAGCGGCAGCGGCCCGGAGTTGCTGCGCACAGCCGCCCCCCTGATGGGTGCAACCCACCGATGGTCGTTGCACCGCACGCTCTACGCCTACGTTGAGCGATGGGCGCGGGAAACGCCGGACCACCTCGCCGTCATCGACGTTGACGACTCGACAATCACGTACGAGGAACTCTTGTGTCGGGTCCAGCAGCGTGCGGGCCGTCTCCGGCACATGGATGCTCGCGGGCGATTCGTGATGTCGCAGCGATCCCGAAGCGCGGAGTGCTACGTCGACATTCTTGCCTGCACTGCGACGGGCGCGATCTACATCCCGGTGGATCCGACGTGGCCGCGGGCGCGTCTCGACCACATCGCGTCGATCACCGATGCCGTCGCTACGTTCACCGACGTCGATCTTTCGGATGGGGACGCGCGCCCGCCGGCAGGCGACCCGCTCCGGACGACTGTCGTCGACGGGTTCAACGCGCCCAGCTACTGCCTCTTCACGTCGGGAAGCACCGGCGCCCCGAAGGGTGCCATCGTGACCCAGATGGGCATGATGAACCATCTGCACTCCAAGGTCGACCTTCTGGGCCTGACCACAGAGTCCGTCGTCGCCCAGACTGCTCCGACCACCTTCGATGTTGCCATCTGGCAGTTCTGCGCGGCTCTCCTAGTCGGAGGCGTCGTTCGTGTCGTCGCGACCGACGCGTCCCAGGACCCACACGAACTCGCCCTGTTGTTGCAGCGGGAGAACATCACACATATCGAGGTGGTCCCTACCGTCCTGCGCGAGTTCCTGAGGGCGTTAGGCCCTGAGGATGCGCTGCCGACACTCGAGTTCATGCTGGTCACCGGCGAGGAACTCCCCTTGCGGGTGGGCCAGGAATGGGATCGGCGTTTCCCAGGGATCCCGCTCATCAACGCATACGGCCCGACGGAGTGTTCTGACGATGTGACGCACGCGCGGATCACCACCGAGGCTCTCGCCGATGGATCGGTGCCGATCGGAACGCCCATTCCCAACACGAGCCTCTACATTCTTCGATTCGCCGATAGTGCCTGGCATCGCGTGCCGGCCGGCGCCCAGGGCGAACTCTTCATCGCCGGCCCGTCGGTCGGTCTGGGGTACGTAGGCGACAGCGCGAAGACGGCGGGGGCCTTCGCCGAGGTTGACGGGTACCCCTTCCGCCTCTACCGCACCGGCGATCTGGTCCGTCAGCGTCCGGACGGCCAACTGGTGTACGAAGGACGTGTAGATCGCCAAGTCAAGATCAACGGTGTGCGCATTGAGCCTAGCGAGATCGAGAATCGCATTCTACACGAAGCCTCAGAGCTCGCAGCGGTTGCCGTGGTGAAGTACCAGCCACTGATCCGTGAACGCTCCGCGATCGTAATCCGTGAGACCAACGAGTCGTTCGTCCGGCAAGGAGACGCACGTCTCGCTGCGTTCTACCAGACCCATAGTGGGGAGCCCGTATCGCCCGCTGACCTGGAGTCTCACGCACGATCGGTACTGCCGGCGCCCCTGCGGCCATCTCGATGGTTCAGTATCGACGTCCTGCCGACCACACCCAACGGGAAGGTCGATACCAAGCGCCTCGAACTGTTGGCGACCGAGCGCTCGGGGGTCACGGTGCCCATCGTCAGCGCCCCGCTCCCCAGCCGACTCCGGGACACAGGGGGCTCCCCCGAAGTCTCGTTCATCACCGCTGCGTGCAGTGTGCTGGGTCACCCGGTGGATCCGGACGCCACCTTCATCGACTCCGGCGGCGATTCGCTCCGAGCCATCCAACTGGCGAGCGTGCTGCGCTCGTTTGGCTGCACGGTTCGGGTCGGTGACCTGCTGTCGAGTGCCACCCTTGGAGCGCTCGCAAGCCGGTACTGCGACGTGTGGGCACGTAAGGCCGGCACCGATCAGCCACGGGCCGGTACGACTCCCGACCCCGAGAGCTCTGCGGAGCCGATGCTCCCTGTCACCTGCGCGATGACCTCCGCTCAGAGGGGCATCTACTTCCAGTGGCTTCTCGAGCCGGAGAGCGCCTACTACAACTACCAGGTGCTGCTCGAGTGCCCGCCGACGCTCGATGTGGACAAGGCTCGGCGAGCGCTTGACCAGGCCCTCCGTGCCAACCCACAGCTGTTCGCGCAGTTCGAGGTTGACCCCAGCGGGAGCTTTGTCCAGACGTTCCCGGTGGACCCGATCCAGGCGCGCAGCGTGAGGGCGTGCGAGGCAGAGTCCGAAGCGGAGGCGCGCCGGCGCTGTCGGGAGCGCGTGGCCCGCCCGTTCGACCTGGAGTGTGGTTCATCCCTGGTAGTAGACGAGATACGCATCAAAAGTGGCTCCACGTGGTTCGTCCTGACGATGAACGAGATTCTGATCGACGGCTGGGGGGCCATGAAGTTTGCGGAACAGATGGCCGACTTCTACCTGAGCGCCGACCCGGAGGCGGAGGAGGCGGTCGTGGCGGAGAGGATTCGCTCCGTCGTTGAGTACTTCCAGAACGCGGTTGACGACGGCCCACTGACGCCCGAGGCTCAAGAGTTCTGGGCTGTATCCCTGGACGGCGTTAAACCAGGGTCGCCGCTGCGAGACACCGACGACCCTGGGTATAACCCCTACGCCGCGTCGATCACCGAGATCTCGCTCGACGGAGCTTCCACGCAGGCCATCCGGTCGGCCGCCCAAGCGTTGGAGTCGAGCCCCTTTGCGATCTTCGTCGCAGCCTATGCCTTGGCGCTTGCGACGACCTCCGACCAGGACGACTTCGTGGTCGGCGCGCCCGTGGCCGGTCGACAGCACGAAGGCACCGACGACCTGCCCACCCTCATGCTCAACATGGTGGCCATTCGAGTTCTCCTGGACCGCAACCAGGCCAGCCTCGATGCGGTGCGCACGCTCACCACATCGACGACGAACGCCACAGCATTCAGCGACAGCCGCTTCGGCGCCGTCGTGGCGGAGTTCGCGGCACACACGAACGACGACCCGCTGTTCAGCACGATGGTGAACATGCTCACCTACCCAACGTCAGAGGTGTGGGTAGGTTCGGGCAGCCTGCGCCTGATCGAGCTGGACACCGGCTTCACGAAGTACGACGGGTCCCTGTATGTGCAGCGTCACGGCGAGGACTACACGCTACAGATCGCACACAAGTTGGCGCACGTCACGCCCGAGCGGGCCCGAACCGTGCTTGCCCTGACGGCGTGGTATCTGACCTCGGACTGGCTCTCCCCCACGGTCAGCGTCGCCGGCCTAATCGCTTCCGCGCAGGCAGCGCTCGACGTGTCCCGCACCGCCACGTTGCCCATGCCGGCGCCCGAGGACGGAGGCGACTGTGCACCCGCCGCTTGACCTGATGACCGGCTCAGCGAGTGCGGCGGACCTGTCTCCGAGCGAGCCGTGTCTCGTGACCGCGGATGGGCAGTTCTTCACCTGGCAGGACCTGCGTGCCGGCGTCCGCGCCTGGCGCGATTGGTTGAGCCGCGGCGACGTCGCCGACCGAGTGGTGGTCGCTCGACTCGACCTCTCCTTCTCCGCCGTTGCGCTCATGACTGCTGCCGTCACGCAGCCCGTTCGCGTGGCCTGGCTGCCGTTGGGGCTGCCCGCCGCACGTGAACGGGACATGGTCGCCTGTCTGAACCCCGAGACCATCCTGGTTGACGAAACGCTCGCCGCAAGCGTCGCGACAGCGGCCCTCGCATCCAGTGGTGAGGCGTCAGACGCCGAGACCGGAATCGACCTCACCTGGAGCGACGAAGCGAAGTTCATCTACTTCACCTCGGGGTCGGAGGGCGTCCCCAAGGCGGTCCAGGTCGGGATGGGCGCGATCCGCAACCGCATCGAATGGATGTGGGACCAATACCCCTTCGACCCGTCTGACCGAGTCGTGATCCAGAAGCCGCTCTCGTTCGTCGCTTCATACTGGGAGGTGTTGGGCTCGGTTCTCGGCGGAGTTTCCGGTGTATTGGTCCGCGGTGCGGACCGGAGCCGTCCGGACCGCTTCTACGATGTGGTGGTAGGCATGAAGGCTACACATCTGTTCTCCACGCCCCCCGCACTGCGGGGGCTTGCCGAGATGGCGTCGGAGCAGTCAGCCTCCTTGTCCAGCCTCAAGTTCGTGTGCAGCAGCGCCGACGTGCTTACCTCCGATGTCGTGCAGCGCTTCTATGCTGCCGCTCCACGTGCACGACTGCTCAATCTCTACGGCGCCACCGAGACTACCGCGAACACTACTGTCTTCGAGGTACCGCGGACGGCAAAGTGGCCGGAGCGCCTCCCCCTCGGACGTCCCATCCCGAACACGAGGATCGTGGTTCGTGACGCCGAGGGGAACGAAGTCGACGACGGTCAGGAAGGCCTGATCTGCATCCAGGGTGCACCCGTTGCGGACGGGTACGTGGACGGCGGGCGTCTCATCGCAGGTGATGGCGTGTTCATCCGGGACGGCTCCGGCTGTGAGGTCAGAACCGGTGACCTGGGTTATCTCGAGAACAATTCGCTTCACCTGACCGGTCGCCGTGACAACGCGGTGAACATGTCCGGCTACAAGATCCATCTGGAGGAGATTGAAGCGGCTGCCCGGAAGCTGGCGGATGCTCCCGGTCCGTGCGGGGCGGTGTACCTCGACGCTGCCGAAGAACAGTCTCTGGCCTTGGTGATTCCCCGGGACTGGGAGCAGCAGGTGACGCATCAGGCGCTGTCGCAGCTACTGCCACCCTATATGGTTCCCCAGCAGATCGTGCCGGCCGATCCGGTGCCGACGGTACGGACGGGAAAGGTAGATCGCAGCGGCTGTCGCGCACTGATCTCGACGCGCGGGTCGGCCCCGCGAACCGATACTCCCGCCCAAGATCCGCATAGAGCAGCCGTCGAGCGACTGTGGTCCGCGGCGCTGGACCAGGGCTCAGGCGCCTCCGCCGCCGACTTCTTCGCCTCGGGTGGCGATTCGCTGCGGGCGGTGCGGCTGTTGGCCTCACTGCGGAAGGAGCTCGGGTTTCGCATCCCGCTGCGGGCCTTCTACGCGAACCCAACGATCTCGTGTCTGGTTGCGTTGCTCGCGTCCCACGTGGACGGGGGTGAGGGACTTGAGGCCTGACATGTGGCAGCACGTCAGCGATGGGGATCCGGCCCTGGGCACGGTCCTGATGTTCCCTGCAACCGGCGCCGGCGCACCGGCGTTCCGGTCGATGGCGGCGTTGGAAGGCGAGCGATCCGTGTGGGCCTACTGCCCTCCGGGGCGAGGTCGGAGGCTCCTTGAGCCCGGCATCCATGACATCAATGAGTTTGTCGCGCGCGTCATGGAGTCACTGGAGGTGCCGCAGGGGCCTCTGGTGGTGGCGGGCGTCAGCTTCGGCGCCGCACTCGCGTTCAACGTCTGCGCCGCCTTGGAAGCCGAAGCGGCGGGAGCCGCGCGACTCGTCGCACTGTGTGGGCTGAGCCCCAGCAGCTACCGGCAACAGGAGGAGGGGTGGGACTTGGGTTCCGCCCGCGCGAGGATGATCGACTACGGGCTCACGCCGCCCGCTGTCCTCGAGTTCGACGAGGCCGAGGATCTCTTCGTTCGTCCGACACTGGACGACCTCTTGCTTGCAGAGTCCTACAACGGGACGGAAGCCGCGCCGATTGCCGCGCCGATCGTGTGCGTGGCGGCCTCGGACGACAGGCTCGTCCCGCTGACGGAGGCTGACGGGTGGCGCCGTGCCACCACGTCAGATTTTAATCTGATACACGTAGATGGTGGCCACTATGCGCACACTAAATTCGGTAGATGGGAATGGCTCAATGTTCTCGCATAATGACGCGGCGGAAGATCACCGATGGGCGGTGCTGGTGGGGGCCACCACCTCAGGGTCCAGCGCTTCCCAGCACTGGTTCCAGGGTTTCCTGAAGGCGTGCCGGCAGCGGAAACTGATGATCTGTGGCGTTGACTTCGAGGGCTCGATGGCGACGAAGACCCCGCCGATCCCGCTGGACTGCTTGATCACGGTTCCGGGAGAGTACACCAGAGAGCTATCGAAGGAAGCTTTGGCGCAGGTTGTCGACGAGCTGCACAACTGCCGAGTCGTCGAGGTCGCATTGTCCGTTGCATTGCGCGAAAACTACCAGATTCCCAACAGTCAGCTGGTCGAGACACTGGGGCTGCGGGGGAACTCGATCCAGTGCATCGAGCTGATACAGGACAAGCCTGCATGCCGGGACGCACTGCGACGCGCCGGCGTGGTCCAGCCTCGGAGTCTTCGCATTGCCGGGGTCGAGTCGGACGGGAACGTTCGCGCCGTCGATTCCGCCGGAATCCCAGTCGAGACCCGCGTGGACCTGAGCTCAGGTTGGATCGTCAAGCCGGCCACGGGCATGGGCAGCGTCGGAGTGAGCTACGTCACCGACCCGGGCGAGCTGGCTGCACTGGGGCCCGAAGTCGGAGCCGGCAGCTACTGCCTGGAGGAGTTCATCCACGGCGAGGAGTTCTCGGTTGAAGCCATCACCGTGGCCGGCCGGGTGCGCCTCTACGCGGCCACAGCGAAGACCACCAACGAGTGGTTCGTCGAGACCGGTCACCGCCAGCCGGCGCCACCCCACAAGGTCCCGCCCACTGAGGATCTCGCGCTCCAGCTGCAGGCGTGCGTCACCGCGTTGGGCATCCGATGGGGGCATCTGCACGCCGAGTTCTGGGTAGTTCCCGACGGAAGTGTCGTGTGGGGTGAGTTTCACGTGCGTCAGGGCGGTGACTTCATTGCGCCCGATCTCGTTGAGGCGGTGCGCCCCGGGCTGGACTTCTACGGGGAACTGGTCAATTCGCTGAGCGGAGTCGCGCTGGACGAGTTGGCGCCGGTGGCCCAGTATGCCGGGGTGAACTTCATCGAGACGGCCTCGGGGCGCGTGGTAGCGACGGCTCTGGCCGACCAGGTTCCTACGGGCGTGGTAGTCCACTGGGACTGCAAGCCTGGCGATACCGTGACCGCGCTGAATGGGTTGCGTGCTCGCGTCGCGGCAGTCGTGGCACGAGCAGACGACGAAGAATCGCTGGAGTCCCTGCTCACCGGCGTCTCGGATGGATGCGAGTGCCGAGTGGTCTCGCAGGTGAGGATCGACGTATGACGCGCCGGACTGCGATGGTGGGTGTCAATCGCAATGCGGCCCAGCAACTCCGGTCGTCGGGGGCCAGCCCGACGCTTTTCTGTGAAGAGCCCGAACTGTGGGAGGCGAAGCAACTCACGTCGTGGCTCGACGAGGTGGGACTGTCCGACGCCAAGCTTGTGTGGTTCGACTACCAACATGAGCCCCCGACATCCACGGCCGCGGTGGCGCAGACTCTTCGCAGTGAACGGATCGACGGGGTGCTGCCGGGGCTGGAGTACGCGGTCGAGGGTGCCGCGGCGCTCGCCTCATCGCTCGGGCTCCCGGGAGCAGGGGTGGAGGCGGCACACATCCTGCGTAACAAGGCGCTGTTGCGTGAGGCGACCTCGCACTGCGCGTGGGGTACGGTCCCGTTCCGCCACGTGACCTCTGCAGAGGACCTCGCCGACTTTCTGGCCGGGCAGCCGAACGACGTCATCGTGAAGCCGGTCGATCGGCAGGCGAGCCTCGGCGTGGTTCGGCTTGCCCCTGGCGCGGACGTGCGCGCTGCCTGGGTCGAGGTCGTCGGCGGCGCCGAGCCGAACCAGACCATCCACGGGTGGGTGGGGTTACGGCAGGCACTGGTCGAGGAGTGCCTTGTCGGGGACGAGTGCAGCGTGGAAGCGCTCGTCCGCGATGGAGCCGTGGTGTGGGTCAACCTCACGGCGAAGCACGTCCTCGAAGGCGAACACCGGGTGGAGATCGGCCACGAGATTGTCCCCGTCGAGGAGTGGTGCTGGCAGACCATGCAAGAGTTGGTGGAGGCCGTCCACTTCCGCTCCGGGCTGCTGCACGCCGAGTTCATGCGCACGGCGCGTGGTCCCAGACTCATCGAGTGCGCCGGTCGCCCTCCAGGCGATCAGATCCTCAACCTCATCGAGCAGGCGTGGGGATTCTCCCCGACGGCGGCGTGGAGCGCGATTCTCTGCGGCGACCGGCCGACGCTCCCGACCGCGCCGCGCGGGCGGGCCTCTGTGGCCTTCGTGTACTCCACCGATGATGGCGTGGTGGACGTGGTGCCGGATCGCGCCGTGGTCCCGCCGCAAGCCGTCGTTTCGGTCACTGTCACGCCGCAGCAGGAGGTACGACGGCCGCGCTCGTCCTGGGATCGTCTGGGCTACGTCGTCACCTCCAGTGACATGGGTCTTCGGGGGAATTACGCTGAAAGCCGAACGTTCGCCGACCTTCTTCGACCGCGCTTGTCGGAGCGGCTGTGAGTGGGCAACGCGCGCAGACGGACAGACCTCACCTGCCAGCGCGCGTCTTCGCCCTGATCGCCTCAGATCAGGTCCTGAGTCAGTCCTCGTACTTCGCTGTCATGCCGGTCTTGCCTCTGCTGCTGACGCTCAAACTGGGCGACAACCAAGCACAGTGGGTGGCATGGGCCATAAGTGCACTGACCCTGATGACACGTGGCGGCACCCTCTTCGTCGCGCCGCTGCTGCACCGACTCTCGGTGCGGGGATGCGTTCGACTGGCGCTGAGCCTGATTGCGGTCGCATACGCCGTCGTCGCCCTTAGTGGGAACCCCTGGGTCCTGATCATCGCGTTGGGCGTCGCGGGCCTGGGCTTCAGCGTGAACGGGACCGGCGTGCGCGGTTTCGTGTTGCTGGCGACATCCGACAAGCCCGCACAGAACAGAGGGTTCGCCGTCATCCAGGTCGTCGCAAACTGTTGCGCCGCCTTGGGCCCGATCCTCGGCAACATCGTCCTGGCCCGCGGCTTCTACACCCCCTTCCTCCTGGGTGTGAGCGGGGTCTTCGTCCTGGCCGCCATCCTCACCCCGCTTGCCGCACCGGCCGAGCTCATGCTGAATCAGGGATCGCTGCGCCCGCCGCTGACCCTCGGTATTGTGCGGGAATTGGTGAACACGCCCAGCCTGCGCCGCATCACCCTTGCTGCGACACTGGGGAGCATCCTGATGGGCCAGTTCTTCTCCAGCTTCACGCTCGTCTTTTCGGGCGTGGCGGACAGCCCTCTGATGCGAGCCTTGTTCTACACGTTGAATGGCGCCCTTGTGGTGATCATTCAATTGCCGGTCTCGCAAGTAGTGGAACGGAGTCTGCTGCGAGGTTCGTCGGTGCAGTCCGTCCTGGTCGCCGGCGTGTGCATCCTCGGGCTCTCGATGCCCCTCTTCGCTGCACGGAGCGGGACGATCGGCGTCGTGCTCGTCTGCTGCGGCGTCGTCCTGTTCTCACTGGGCGAGACAGTGTTCACCCCGATTCTGAATGTCGCATTCGCCAATGCGACCGAAGGTCGGCCCGTGGTGGAGTCGATGAACATGCGGCAGATCACCTCTGCCGCCGGAGAGAGCATTGGAGTATGGGCAGGCCTTTCGCTCCTTGTCTCGTTGACGGCACACCAGTTCGACATTCTTTACTGGGTCGGCTTATTCACCTTAGCGGCCATGACCTTGCTCACACTTATCCCCCGGCTTTGGAGAACGAACAATGCGAGTATTGCTCTTCGGGTATCAAACGGCGATGATCGCCGATCTGCAGACGGCGAAGATCGACATCGCGTGCATCGTTGAAGACCCCGAGGTCTTCGAAAACAAATCGGTCGCCACCCGACTGGAGACCCTGGGCTATCGTGGGCGCACCCTGCAGGTCCGGTTCCATGAAGGACTTGGCAGTTTCGATTGGCTAGAGGATTTCCGCGGTCAGGTCGACGGGGTCATCCCGACGCTTGAATACGGGGTGCTTGCCGCTGCGCAGGCGGCCGAGCATCTGGGCTGCCCCGGCGCGGGGGCAGAAGCGGCACGGGTACTTCGGGACAAGGTGGCCCTGCGCGAACGAACGAACGCCGCAGGCACCCTGCCACCCGTGTGCTTTGCCGACGTCAGGAGCCCTGAGGACATCCGAGACTTCGCCCACGCCGTCGGCTACCCGATCGTGGTCAAGCCTGCGAACCGGCAGGGCAGCCTGGGGGTGTCCATCGTGCGCGCGGAGGATCAGATCCCCGTGGCGTTTCACGAGGTATGCGACGTCGTCGAGTCCCGCGAGACCGGCCGTGAGGGACTGCCACTTCGGGTTGTCACAGAAGAGTTCCTCCACGGTGCAGAGGTGAGCGTCGAAGCTCTCGTGAGAAGCGGTCTGGTGGTCTGGACCAATGTCACGCTGAAGGAGAAGTTCGAGTGGAAGCCGGTGGAATCGGGACACTCCGTCGGATGGCCGCACGGTCAGTGGGTCACCCGCATGCAAGCGCTGACCGATGCCATCGCCTTTGGCAGCGGGCTGCTACACGCCGAGTGGATCTGCCCATCCGAGCCGGCGGAGCCACGGCTCGTGGAGTGTGCCGGGCGAGCGCCCGGGGACAAGATCGTCGAACTGATCAACCTAGCTTACCGGTGTTCCCTGCGGGAGCAACAGGCTCGCTGCCTGTGCGGACAAGAGACCGACCTCGCCGTGGCGAGCGTGGCGGGGGCGGCAATCCGGTTCTTCGGGACTGCTACAGCAGGGATCGCCGGATTCACCGACCTGGCACAGGACCGCGCCGCCGAGCTGGGCGTGGTGGAGCTGGAGTTCGACGTGGCCCCGGGGACCCGGGTCCCGGTTACTGATTCATCGTGGACACGGCATGGGCACGTGTTGTGTGTGGGTGATTCGCCCGACGAGGCGAACGAGCGTGCAGCCATTGCCTGCGCAGCGGTCGGCTTCGAGATCCGACCGTCCACGGGCTCATGCACCGCGACTACCCCGTAGCCCGTGCCGGGCCTGCGCCGAGGGTCCTGGCGCCAGACTCGCCTGAGGTGATGAGCTTGATCATGAGCGTGCGCGCCACCACACTGCTGTCGGGCTCGCAGACGTGACAGTGACGCGGCCAGGCAGGGCTCCGTCGGTCCGGCCCGATGGACAGGTCGCGCAGCACAATCACGACCAGCGTCCTCCCGTATGTGCGGCGCCGTGATGGGCGACAACGGTCCCCTCCCGTCCATGCCCGCTGTTGTGGAGAACTCGCGCTCGCTCATCCGATCCCTCGTACCGCCCTGGGTCCACACCGCAGAGGCCTACGGCCACGAGTCGTCTATCGTCCTCTTCCCCGCCGAAGCCTCCGCTATCGCCGGCAGCGTCGAGAAGCGACGCAAGGAATTCGCTGCAGTTCGAGCATGTGCGCGGCAGGCGCTGGAGAGCCTGGGCCTGCCGGCATCGCCGTTGGTACCTGCAGTAGACCGCACGCCCCGCTGGCCTGAGGGGGTGGTCGGCTCCATGACGCACTGCGAGGGCTACTGCGCGGCCGCTGTCGGTCGCGGCTCCGACGTGCTGGCTCTGGGTATCGACGCCGAACCGAACCTCCCGGTGCCCGAGGGGGTGCTGTCCGCGTTCGCCGGAGCCGGTGAGGTGGTCCACCTTCGGGGACTGCCTGTCAACGGGGTGGCGTGGGACCGCCTACTGTTCAGCGCGAAGGAGGCCGCCTTCAAGGCCTGGTACCCGCTCACCCACCGATGGCTGGACTTCACCGACGCGACTGTCAAGATCGACCCCCTCGGGACGTTCCGCGTCACAATGGTGACCGCCCAGGCGCGCCATCCCCGGTTCCCCTGGCGAACGTTCAACGGCCGCTGGGGGACGGCGGCGACTGTCGTCTCGACCGCCATCGCCCTCCGGCGGCCCGACCGCGGCTAGGAGGGGCCGTCCGCCCCGACCTTGCAGCACGGCCGCGCACGCGCCCAATCCTGGCAATCATGCACGTGCGGTCCTCGCATGCGGCGACAGGCCTGCCCACGTGATCGTCGACGAGGCCACCCGGCCCGGTCGCGGTGGTTGCCCCCTGACCGGGCCCCAACGCGACGCCGCCGAACCTCGTCCTGGCCGCCTACCGGCCCACCGGCACGGGCAAGATCGAATGCCAGGTCGACATCGTGCGCGACCACGTCGTGGCCGGGCGCCGGCTCGGCTCCCTGGCTGAGCTCCAGACCTGAGTTGGACCGCTTTAGTGCCCCGGTAGCGCGTCGAGGATGGCTTGGGCTTCTGGTCCGGGTTGGGTCGGGGCGGTGATCTGTTGGCCGGCGATGGTGATGGTCACTGTTCGCAGAGGGCGGAGGGTCTGGACGAGCTTCTTGATGCTGATCCCGGTCAGCGTCTGCAGGTGTCTGGCGAGGGCCAGCGCGGTGAAAACGATGGTGAGGTGAGCCTCGATCGCGTCGCGGGTGCGGTGAAAGATGGGCCGGGCTTTCAGGTCGGATTTGGCCATCCGAAAGGACTGCTCGACCTGCCATAGGTCCCGGTAGGCGGCGACGACCGCGGGGCCGGCCATCGTGGTGGGGTCCAGGTTGGCCACGTATCCCTTGAACCCGGCGGCGGCGCGGACGCGTTCGACCAGGACCCAGTCCACGTCCCGGCCCGAATCGGCGAGTTTGACGAAGCGGTGCTTGCCGATTGGGGCCTTGCCGGCGGCGATGTTCTCGGCCCGCTCGATCTGCTTGTTCAGTGTCTGCTGGTCCCGACGCGCCCGTGCGGCGGAGTAGTGCCAGACCACCCGCCGCTCGCGGCGGTCCTTGCCGGCGCCCATCGGGCGGGTGACCTCAAACGTGGCGTCGTCGGCCAAGTAGTTGCCGTGGGCCTCGAAGTGGTCCTCCAGCTCGGCCGGTGCTTTGGACTGGCGGGCGGCGACGATGAAGGAGAACCCGGCGTCCTCCAGCGCGTTCAGGTTCGCCGCCGAGAGCATGCCCGCATCGGCGACCACGACCAGGTCGCTCACTTGGTGGCGGGCCTGAAAAGCGGTGATGACCGGGATCAGGGTGGTGGTCTCTGCCTTGTTGCCCTCGAACACGTGCACGTCCAGCGGGAAGCCGGACGGGTCGACCAGCAGTCCGACGGTGATCTGTGGATCGACGCGGCGTTCCTTCGACATGCCGACCTTGCGCAGCTTGTCCTCGTTCTCGACCTCGAAGTAGAGCGTGGTCAGGTCGTAGAGGACCATCGCGACCGGCTTGGCGCCGCCGGCCGAGACGTGCGCCCAGCACGCGCCGGCGACCAGGGCGCGGTAGTCACGCCCGACGCAGCGGGCCAGGGAGCGCTTGATCGTGGACAGGTGCGGGCCTACGATGCCCAACTCGTCGATCACCCGGATCGTGTCGAGTTTGGAGACCGGCTCGATGATCCGGGCCAGCACCAACGCCTTGAACGCCTCGTCCTCGAGCGCGTCGAAGCCCAGACGGTCGTAGGCGTCGGCCAGCACCGTCCACAACAATTCCGACCGGTTGGCCGTCACGACCGCCGCGCCCCCGGAGGGCCGCGGCGCTGCTGTGGGCGCCTTGTCGGCCTCGAACAGCTGGCCCTGGCCTTCGTGGAGCTTGCGGTCAGCGACCGCGAGCAACGCGACCAGTTCGGCCTCGGTGTGAGCCGACCCGAGATGCTCCAGGATCCGGCGCTGACCGGCCTTCTTCTCCACGATCTGCACTGCCATCGCACCGGAGGCAGTCCTCACCTTGCGCACGAACGGACTCACCCAACCAACCCTAGCTGTGCCGTTAGCCCCGGTCTTTCATGAGTGTCGGTGAGGCGAGGTCATGCGATGTCGTCGTCCCCGCCGGTGGTCGGTGTGGTGTGGGGGCATGGTGAAGGGCCGGCTGGCGCTGCCGGGCTGCGGTTCTCCGGGGTCCTCGTGTCGTGGT